>NZ_CP188819.1:0-32500 GCF_051550205.1 Sporosarcina sp. FA9 | reverse complement strand
GCCTAGAGATGTACATAGCGGTCGCCTCTCCTTCAATCGTCGGATTCGTCGCAAGGATTAATTCTTCGACTTCTTCGTTTTGTAAACGTACTAATAGAGAGGAAACATTAATATCTTCTGGACCGATACCATCCATTGGCGAGATTGCGCCGTGCAGTACATGATACAAACCCTTATAGTCCCTCATCTTTTCCAAGGCAATAACATCCTTAGGATCTTGAACAACACAAATGAGAGAACCATCACGTGACTGGTCTTGACATATGTGACAGGGATCGATATCCGTAATATGTCCGCAAGTCGTACAAAAACGCAGATTTCGTTTGGCGTCTACAAGCGCTTTCGCAAACTCCATCACGCTGTCCTCTTTCATACTAAGAACAAAAAACGCCAGTCGACCCGCTGTTTTTGGGCCGATTCCTGGCAACTTCATAAAACTATCTATTAACTTCGATATAGGTTCAGGGTAATGCATATCAGTTCCTCCTAGAACATCCCAGGAAGGTTCAATCCTTTCGTGAATTGTCCCATCGTAGAGTTCGTTAGTTCCTCAGCTTTCTTCATTGCTTCATTAGTAGCGATAACAATAAGGTCCTGAAGAATTTCAACATCATCTGGATCAACGACAGATGGATCGATAATTACTTCGACAACTTCTTTATCTCCCGAAACAATCACTTTCACCATGCCGCCGCCAGCTGTAGCCTCAAGACGTTCTTCTCCTAGCTTCCCTTGTGCTTCTTCCATCTGCTTTTGCATTTTTTGCATTTGCTTCATCATACCTTGCATATTTCCTTTTCCACGCATGTTTGTTTCCTCCTCTTAGTTTTCAATCATTGAACACTTTAATGAAATCCTTGCCAAAAATCTTCTCCGCCTCAGTAACAAGGGGATCCATATTTTCTTGCTCTGCCTCTTGTACAAAAGAGTGCATTTCTTCAGCTGCCGCCTCTTCAATAGATATATCGGACTCTTCCGGCTTCTTCGGAGATAGCTTATTATTTCTAATGAAATCTTCCCTAACTTTTAGCCAACCTTCTTCAGGAACATAAATCACTTCATACCCTTTACCTGTTCGAGAACTTAGTGCTTCTGAAAGATCAGATCGTAGCGATGTATTTTCGGAAGCCATAAGACAATGGATTTCATATTTGAATTTTAACACAAAAGCATTGTCTGATGCTGCAACAGGCTCTGTTTCTTCAAGAAGTGCTGAATGAGACTTCTGCATCGTCTGCATCATCCCCGCCCACTCTTCTCTAATCGTTTGTATATCAGTCTTTGTTGCAGCTTTTAGTACTTCATTTATTTTACCTGTGGGAATACGGAACGATTGAGGCGACTTGGAAACATTCTTTCTAGGTTGTTGAACGCCCGCAACTGGTTGCCCCGTATTTACCCCTGCTGCAATCAGTTTCCTTAACTCTTCAATTGTTTTTTCCAAACCAATCACTTTTTCATAGAGTTCAGTATCAACTACCTGTTTGTTTCCTTGTTGAACTGGACTGGCGCTGAAATTCACCATTTTCAGTAATGCAGATTCTATATATACTCTCGCGTGATTTGAAAAACGCATTTCTTGCTGTGTTTTTGCAAGCACATCAATAAATGAATAGAGAGTATCTGGATTAAACTCTTGAGCCAACAACTTGAAACGTTCTTCGCCTGATATGATTTCAAGAAGGTTATCCAGTTCTGGCGCAGTACGAAGGAGCAGTAAGTCTCGAAAAAAAGTAATTAAATCCTCCGCTAATCTAGAGACATCTTTACCTTCTATAATAAGTTGGTTTAGCAACGATAATATGGTGCCTGCATCTTTATCTTGCAAAGCCTTCGCCATTTGATAAAAAATATCCTCGCCGATTGAACCTGTTACTAGAAGCGCATCTTCAACTGTTAGTTTATTTCCACTGAACGATACAACTTGATCAAGCATACTAAGTGCATCACGCATTCCACCCGACGCCGCCTGAGCAATCACTTTCAAAGTTCCTTCATCTGATTCGATGCTTGCGTCAGTCAGAATAACTTTCATTCGCTCAATAATATCAAACGGAGACAAAGGTTTGAAGTCGAAACGTTGGCACCTAGAAATTATTGTGAGCGGTAGTTTATGAGGTTCAGTTGTAGCGAGAATGAAAACAACATGAGATGGAGGTTCCTCAAGCGTTTTCAGTAGAGCATTAAAAGCAGAATTGGACAACATATGGACTTCATCAATAATATAGATTTTAAATCGTGAGCTAGATGGTGCAAATCGAACTTTCTCAATAATTTCTCGCATTTCTTCAACGCGCGAATTAGATGCTGCATCAAACTCTATGACATCTGTATTCGAGCCATCAGTAATACTAAGACATGTCGAGCACTCGTTACATGGTTCTTTTGCAGGGCCGTTCTCACAGTTTAATGCTTTCGCAAATATTTTAGCAGCACTTGTCTTTCCAGTCCCTCTTGGACCAGAGAACAAGTATGCATGTGTAGTCTTATTATGTAGGAGGGCATTTTGTAGCGTCTGTTTCACATGCTGCTGACCGGACATCTCAAGAAATGACTGAGGCCGATAGACACGGTAAAAAGCTTGATACACCAACAGTTTCCTCTCCTTCTACCGCAATGCGTTAATGATTCATATTATAGCACAAATTGTTTTCTAAAACCTTTTACTCTATTCCAATTACACCTTAAATACGTGCATTTAAATTCGTTATCACAGCTTGTCATATAAACGCCTCTGACAATCATCAACAAATGATATGCAGTTAAAAAAACTCGCCCAAGTTAATGGACGAGTCGAATGGTATATGTAATGCCGTGCACCTTCCTCTGACAGCCAAACATAAGCGTTACTCCTGTCGCCAGCTCAGTCTAGGCGATCCTACGGCACATGAGAAATTCCACTTAATGCTGCTTCCTTCCGGACCTGACATAGTTCATGGGTTCCCATTGCGTAGGACCCAAACGTCAACACTACGTGCAAAAGGCAGACCCTACATGTGGACAGCCTCGGGAAGGGATTCAGTCTTGCTAGAGCGGATTGCAAGTTACAGGGCTCCGCTATCTCCCCACCTAGCACGGCATTTCTAAGTATACATATCCTAACGATAAAAATCAAATGAAAAATAAATCTTTCTTATATTAATAAAACTGTTGACATACCTTTTAAAACATGATAAATTATTAATTGTTGTCACGGAGGAATACCCAAGCCTGGCTGAAGGGATCGGTCTTGAAAACCGACAGGGGTGTCAAAACCCGCGGGGGTTCGAATCCCTCTTCCTCCTCCATATTTTAAACTTAGCGCATAAGTTTGGAGATTGAATTCATTACTTAGTAACGAATTTATCTAAACACAACCTAATCAAAAACTTCTAAGGTCGCCATATTGGCGGCCTTTTTTATTATCATATTTCAGGCTCTACTCTGAAAAACAGACCTAATATACCCCTAAAGCAACACAAAACCCACCCGCAATCCAATAGGAACCCCAAACACACACTCTTGGAGAAGCAGCAAACGAGTGCAGAAGCGTCAAGCGTGAGCCGTTGCAAGGAGATCGGCAGTGCACTTTCTGTCGAGCTCCTTGCGTAAGGCCATCGCAAGTGCCAAGCGATATTGAGAACTACACACTCATAGAAACTTCAACTGAAAAAGCACAAAAGTAATTTATTAACAAACAAAAAAGCAGCAACACTCATTGATTGAGTCCGCTACTTTTTCTATGGTAACTCACTTTATTATCGAACCTGTTGCGGATGGTTGAACAGCTACGCAATCATAATAAGAAAATAGTGCCGCTAACTTCCCAGCAACCTCATCTTCTAACCCCGCCTCTACTGCAACAAAAAGGGACGGCCCTGCGCCACTAATCGTCATGCCATACGCCCCTAACTCCTTACAAGCCAATCGAATTGCATCAAAGTCCGGAAATAAACGCTTTCTATACGGCTCATGGAATCCGTCTTTCTCCATCATCTGTCCAACCATACCCCAGTCATTCTGAACAATCGCTGCAGCAAGAACACAGCCTGCTGCACTACTGCGAACGGCCTCTTTATGAGAGAGTTGCTCCGGAAGAAGTCCTCTTGACTCTTCAGTAGCCAGTGCGTTTGGTGGAACAAGAACGACTACCCCAACTTTAGGTTCTTTCACATGTATAAAACCCATGTTTTCACCATCAAAGTAGGATATAACCGCTCCCCCTAAAAGTGCAGCCGATACATTGTCGGCATGTCCTTCTAGCTGGCTTCCCAATTTCACCTTTTCATGATCGGATAGATCCAAAGTAAGCACTTGATTCACGATTTCAATACCTGCCGCAATTGCCGAAGCACTACTTCCAAAACCTTTTCCTAAGGGAATGTCTGACTTAATAACAAGTTTTAAAATTGGCGAGTTTTTTCCATATTGCTTTGCAACATTTAAAATCGTTGTAACAATTAAATTATCCTCACCTGTTGTTAAACCCTCAAATCCATCATCTACATAACAAACTTCCCACACTTCCGATGCAACAACGTCGACAGTCATATAAAGACCAAGTGCAAGCCCAACGCTGTCAAAACCAGGGCCGAGGTTCGCGGTAGACGCTGGAACGACCACCGAAAATCCCGGTACATTCATCACTTTGTCCCCGCTTTCAACTCACTCAGTAATTGGTCAAACTCTTCACGCGACATTAATGACTTTTCTTTATTTACCTCAATTGCTGTATCAGGATCTTTAAGTCCGTTTCCCGTTAGAACTGCAACGACAACCGAGCCCTTCTTTAGTTTGCCGTTCTCTACTTGTTTTTTCACTCCTGCAATCGATGCACATGAACCTGGTTCTGCAAAGATTCCTTCGGCAGAAGCAATTAAGCTATATGCCTCTAGAATCTCTTCATCTGTTGCAGCAAGAATTGTTCCATTGGATTCAGCAAGTGCATTTTTGGCAAGATCCCAACTCGCGGGATTACCAATACGTATTGCTGTAGCAACCGTTTCAGGATTTTCAAAAATACGATCATATACGATTGGTGCGGCACCATCTGCTTGTACACCTAGAAGTTCTGGAAGAGCCGTACCTTTTTTATCTGCATATTCTTTAAAGCCTTTCCAAGCTGCAGAAATATTGCCTGCATTGCCGACGGGAAGCGCAAATATATCTGGTACTTTGCCAAGCTGGTCAATTGTTTCAAACGCAATTGTTTTTTGTCCTTCAAGACGATACGGATTCACCGAATTTACAAGTGCGATGTCTCCTTCGCCTGCTTCACGAACCATTCTTAGTGCTTCGTCAAAATTCCCTTCAATTTCAAGAATTTCTGCACCGTACATTTTTGCCTGCGCCAATTTCCCAAGAGCGATTCGCCCTTCTGGAATAACTACGATTGTTCGCATACCTGCACGTGCTCCATATGCGGCAGCCGACGCGGATGTATTTCCTGTAGAAGCACAAATGAGAACTTTTTTACCTTCCTCTTTTGCTTTCGCTACAGCCATAACCATTCCACGATCTTTAAATGAACCAGTAGGATTGGCTCCTTCAACTTTTACGTAAAGTTCAATTCCCCATTCCTTCGATAGGTTTTCCAAATATATAAGAGGAGTGTTTCCCTCATGCAATGTAAGCATAGGTGTCTTATCCGTCACCGGCAGCATATCTTTATAGTTTTCTAATAATCCATTCCATCTCATTGTCATTATTCCCCTTCCACCCGATAATGGCTTAACACACTAATTACTTCGGGGGTGTTATTAAGTTCTTGTAATACATCTAGATGTTGTTGTCGAGACATGCGGTGTGTAATGAACACTAGCTCAGCATTTTCCACTTGATCATTAGACGGATGCTGAACAACGGATGCCAAACTCACTGCATGTTTGCTGTAAATTGCTGCTAAGTTGGACAAGACACCAATTTTATCTTTCACTAAAATACGGTGGAAATAACGTGCAAATCGATCACAATCTTCTTTTAATTTCCGTTCGTGTTGAGATGAATGAAGTCTTTTTCCGTTCACTCCTAAGAGCAAATTACGGCATGCCGCAATAACGTCCGCTGTAATAGAAGTTGCTGTAGGTAAAGAACCAGCACCAGGTCCGTAAAACATTGTCTCGCCAACTGCATCGCCATATATATATACTGCGTTAAATTCATTGTTTACAGTTGCCAGGGGATGTGAATCCGGGAACAGAACAGGTTCAACAGACACCGCAATGCCGCCTTCATCCATTTCTGCAGAACCGACCATTTTCACTGTATACCCTAAACCTGTAGCCAGTTCCAAATCTCCGTCTTTAATGTCTTTCATCCCTCGAACAAATACATCATCGAGCCTTACTTCCATTGAAAACGCAAGTGATGCTAAAATAACCATTTTCCGTGCAGCATCAATGCCATCAACGTCAGAAGAAGGATCTGCTTCCGCAAAACCGAGTTCCGTTGCTTCTGCTAAGGCATCTTCATAAGACATTTTTTCATATTTCATTTTTGTTAATATAAAGTTTGTCGTACCATTCACAATCCCCGTTAATGCAGTAATACGGTCGGATGCAAGCCCGTCCTCCATAGTACGAATAAGAGGGATACCGCCTCCAACACTCGCTTCATAAAACAAATCACATTTATTCTCATCTGCAAGTCTTAGTAGCTCATGACCACTTTCAGCCATGACGTCTTTGTTTGCTGTTACAACAGCCTTTCCAGCATTAAGAGAAAGTTCGATTGCTTCTTTCCCTTCAGAAATACCACCCATTACCTCAACTATTATATCAATTGTTGGATCGTTTAGTATTTCATCCAAATTCGTCGTGAATACCTCGGGGTCTAATTGGGTATCTCTTTTTTTAGATTTATCTTTTATTAACACCTTTTTTATGGCCACAGGAACTCCAAGTTTATGCTGTAAATCAATTCTATGATCGTTCAAAATTTTTGCTACTCCACTTCCAACAACACCAAAACCTAATAATCCAATATTAATTTCATTTTTCAATTGACGATTCTCCTCACTGTATGTACACTATAAAAATACAATTGCTCTATGCATAAACACATTATAGGGAAATTCACTAACAATAACAACCCTCTACTTCAGATTAAACACAGAATAATAATTTAAAAGATAGGACTTGATAACAATGAAAGTATCAAAATTCGGAGGAACATCCGTTGCCTCTGCCGAACAAATTAGAAAAGTTGCCGCGATTGTTTCATCTGACCCTACAAGAAAAATCATCGTCGTTTCAGCGCCAGGTAAACGATTTTCTGAAGATGAAAAAGTAACAGATCTGCTTATTCGTCTAGCTGACGTAGCTCTTAAAGGCAAAAATCATGAAGCAGAATTAAAAGAAGTAGTTAGTCGATACGAGCAAATTGCCACTGAACTCGGGCTTTCTAATGAAATCACACTATCCATTGAAAATGATTTACGTGGTCGTTTGGTAGCCGACTATAGCGATCCAAGCTTGTTCATAGATTCATTAAAAGCGTCTGGTGAAGATAATAATGCGAAACTAATTGCTGCCTATTTTACGCATATCGGTATGCCTGCGCAATACATGTGTCCCAAAAAAGCGGGTCTCCTTGTTAATGATCGCCCCGAACGCGTCCGCGCGCTGACAGAAGGATACAACAAATTAGCACAATTACGTGAAGTACCAGGAATCATTGTATTTCCTGGATTTTTTGGATTTACAAGAGACGGAACACTTCGAACATTTAACCGAGGCGGATCAGATATTACGGGTTCAATCGTCGCCGCAGCAGTAGACGCTGAGTTATATGAGAACTTTACGGACGTTGACTCCGTTTTTGCAGCAAACCCGAACATCGTCGATAATCCAATGGCTATAAAGGAATTAACGTACCGAGAAATGCGCGAGTTGGCATATGCTGGATTTTCCGTATTCCACGATGAAGCACTTATGCCTGCATTTCTAAAGTCGATTCCAGTTTGCATTAAAAATACAAACAACCCAAGTGCACCCGGTACGTTTATAGTAAAAGACCGCGACCATTCAAATCGGCCCGTTATCGGAATTGCTTCAGATAGTGGATTCTCAACGCTCTTCGTGGACAAGTATTTAATGAACCAAGAAATAGGTTTCGGACGTAAGCTTTTGCAAATATTAGAAGACGAGGAAATTCCTTTTGAACATACACCATCAGGCATTGATAATCTATCTGTCATTATCCGAAGTAAGTTCTTAAATGAAGAAAATAGTGGACGCATCGTTCGTCGTGTAAAAGAAGAATTAGGTGCGGATGAAGTCCGTCTCCGGACGACTGATTATTCAATGGTTGTTCTCGTTGGTGAAGGTATGCGATTCACAACAGGACTTGCTGCACGTGCCGCCACTGCGATAGCCGCATCGGGCGCCAATATCCAAATGATTAACCAAGGGTCTTCGGAAGTAAGTCTGGTTTTTGGTATTGATAAAAAAGATGAAAAAGTCGCATTGAAATCTCTTTATAAAGAGTTCTTTTCACTAATAATGATTTGAAAGTAGGGCATCATCCACTAAGTGGGATGATGCCCTACTCTTTTAATACTTCAAACATTAGCTAAGAATTGCTTTTGGGGACTAATTCTTCAGCATATCACCAATCTTTTCTATGATGGATTCTACATCTTTTGAATTATTAACAAGATCATACTCCGTAATATTCAATCGCAGTACGGGACATGCATCAAATGAATCAATCCATTCTTCGTAGCGACCGTATACCTCTTCCCAATAAGCAATTGGCGTTTGCTGCTCCATAGAGCGTCCGCGCTCATGAATTCTTGAAATAATACCATCCAGGGGTCCATCTAAATATATTAGTAGACTGGGACTTGGGAAGTAAGGAGTTAAAACCATCGCTTCGAATAAATGAATGTATGTATTGTAATCTACTGGATCCATTGTGCCTTCTTCCATATGCATCCTTGCAAAGATACCCGTGTCCTCATAAATTGACCGGTCTTGTATAAATCCCCCGCCATTTTCAAAAATCTTCTTTTGCTCTTTAAAGCGTTCCGCAAGAAAGTATATTTGCAAATGGAAACTCCATTTTTTAAAGTCCTCATAGAATCTCCCCAAATAGGGATTCTCTTCTACATTTTCAAAAGATGTTTTGAAATCCAATGCTTCTGCAAGTGTCTTTGTCATCGTTGACTTGCCGACACCTACAGTACCTGCAATTGTAATTACAGCATCTTCAGGTATTCCGTATTTCTCTCGTAAGTTCATTTCAAAGTCGCTCCCTTTTTTATCGCCGCATCGACTTCTTGCAATATAAACTGCATATCTATGTCGTTTTGAACAAAATCATAATGGTCTCCGTTAAAACGGAGAACCGGAATTTCAGGGTGCTCCTTTTCGAATTGTTCCATAAAAACATGATAATCATCTGAAAGTTGTTGGATATATGCCGGATCCATATTCTTTTCAAATTCTCGACCGCGAAGTGCAATACGTTTCATGAGTGTTTCTTGACTTGCGTGTAAATAAACAACAATATTAGGTACCGGCATATCCTTTATTAAAATCTTATAAATCGCTTCATACTTTTCATATTCGGTTGAACTAAGTGTTCGCTTCGCAAAAATTAGGTTTTTGAATATATGGTAATCTGCAACAGCGGGTTTTCCTTGAACTCTGTTTTCTTTTTTTAAATCACTCAACTGTTTATATCGGTTACATAAAAAAAACATCTCCGTTTGGAAACTCCACTCTTCTATATCCTTGTAAAACTTATTTAAAAATGGATTTTCATCAACAATCTCCTTCAGCTGATGGAAATTCTGTGATTCCGCAATTGCTTTGGAAAGCGACGTTTTACCAACACCAATTGGGCCTTCAACTGTTATAAATGGAATTTTCATCAGAAATCCCCTTTCAATTCATAATTATATCGTGCACTTTATATTATCATAAAGAGTAAAAATAATGTCTAACGGAGTCGAATATCCGATTTTTTCCACGTGGAACAATTAGAATGATAAAGAAGGATGTAAAACTAAGTCACACCTACCACTGAAACCATATTTATCAATGACTTATTCCCGAAGAATAAAGTACATTCCTCTTTAAAGGAGCGATTCATATGAATTTATTTGAAAAAGATGAACACTATATGCAAATGGCACTAGAAGAAGCACAGAAGGCCGCAGAGTTAGGGGAAGTACCGATTGGTGCAATTATCGTCTACAAAGATAAAGTAATTGCACGTGCACATAATTTACGTGAAACAACCCAAAATGCTGTTACCCATGCGGAGCTATCCGCAATACAAATTGCGTGCCAAGCGCTTGGCAGCTGGCGGCTTGAAGAAACAACGCTTTATGTCACACTTGAGCCATGTCCTATGTGTGCGGGTGCAATCTTGCAATCACGTATCCCGCGTGTTGTATACGGTGCACGTGATTTAAAAGCTGGTTGCGTCGATTCCCTCTACAGATTACTGAATGACCCCCGGTTTAACCATGAGTGCGATGTAGTAGAAGGCGTGCTTGCGGAAGAATGCGGTGGAATACTTACAACGTTTTTCAAAGCAGTTCGTGAACGAATTAAGAAACGAAAAAAAGAGGCCGTACCAAAAGTCGATTGACTTAGGTACATGCCTCTTTTTTATTTACTAATCCGTTCTTTCCCGCCCATATAGGGTCTGAGGACTTCCGGAATGACTACAGAACCGTCTTGATCCTGATAATTCTCCAAAATCGCTGCCACTGTACGACCAATTGCTAGACCACTTCCGTTCAGTGTATGAACATACTCAAGTTTCCCACCTGTTTCACGGCGGAAACGTATGTGTGCTCGACGCGCTTGGAAATCTTCAAAGTTTGAACAAGAAGAAATTTCTCGATACTGGTTTTGCGTTGGAATCCAAACTTCAATATCGTATTTCTTTGCGGCGGTAAATCCTAAATCCGCAGTACACATTTTCAGAACACGATACGGAAGATTCAATAACTGTAATACCTTCTCTGCATGTCCTGTTAACTTTTCAAGTTCGTCGTATGAGTCTTCTGGTTTCACAAAACGAACGAGCTCCACTTTGTTAAACTGATGTTGACGTATTAACCCGCGAGTATCACGACCGGCAGAACCTGCTTCGGAGCGAAAGTTCGTGCTATAAGCAGTGAACGCTGTTGGTAGCTGCTTACCGTCCAAGATTTCATCACGATAAAAGTTTGTGACAGGTACTTCAGATGTCGGGATTAGAAAATAATCTTCTTCCTCAATTAAAAATGCATCTTCTTCAAATTTTGGAAGTTGTCCTGTTCCCGTTAAGCTTGCTCGATTCACCATATAAGGAGGCAATATTTCTTCATAACCATGCTCCTCAATATGTAAATCAAGCATGAAGTTAATTAAAGCACGCTCAAGACGTGCACCAAGGCCGCGGTAAAAGACAAAACGGCTCCCAGTCACTTTTGCTGCACGTTCAAAATCTAGGATATTAAGATTTGTTCCAATATCCCAATGCGCTTGTGCTTCAAAATCAAATTCACGGATAGTGCCCCATGTCCGAATTTCAACATTGTCGTCTTCACTATCTCCGACAGGCACACTTTCATGTGGAATATTTGGAATCCGCATCATAATGTACGTAAGTTTTTCTTCGACTTCATTAAGCTCTAAATCTAAACGCTTAATGTCTTCTCCAACTTCACGCATCCGCACAATTACTGCATCTGCATCTTCTTTATTACGCTTCATTTCTGCAACTTGCTGAGATACTTCATTTCTTTCTGCTTTCAACACTTCCACTTGTGCAATCAATTCTCTGCGTTTTTCATCGTATTTACCGAAGTTATCTAGAACTGATAAATCTTCTCCACGTTTCGAAAGTTTTTCTTTTACTTCATCAAAATTGGCCCGAACTTTTCGAATATCTAGCATTGACAATTCCCCCTTATATTATTGACGATAATAGATAGTAAACGACAAAAATAGCCCTCAACCCTAATAAAAGGGACGAGAGCTACCCGCGTTGCCACCCTGATTGACCGGATTACGAACATAAAGATATCCAGATCCTCTTTAATTGAAATAACGGTTCAATATGCCGGCTTAGGTCTACTAACTGTTCAACCTAGCTACTCAAGGACGGATTCGCAAGTGTTTTTATCGGCTCGCACTACCCGCCGACTCTCTTCAAAAAAACAGGTTTGCTACTACTTCCTATCATCGTCTCAACTTTGAAATTACAATCACTTTACTACAAAACTGACTCTTTGGCAAATTATCACTTAGATCTTACATATCCTTGGAATTCTTTTTCAATTAATTCTCCAAGTTTAAAAACTGCATCTTCATTACCATTCTTACACATCAATTGTATCCCAATCGGCATTCCTGAATTGTCCTTCCCGACAGGAATTGTTAAAGATGGAAGTCCCCAAACGTTAGCATATGAAATATAAGGTAAGTAAAGTCGAAACGTCTTTCTTATGGAGAATATTTCTTTGAACACACCTCCGTGTTTCGGAGCCGCGGAGTGATATATGGGTGAAATAAGAATTTTATCATGTAAATACTCACTTACAACTTTATCACCGTTAGTAATAATTTCTGTGATTTCTGTAACGCGCTTACCACTTGGTTTAAATAACGAAGCACCTATCAATGCCCACGATAAATAATGATGCAGTTCTGAATTACCTCTTATTTTTTCATATAAAAAAGATCGAATGGGCTGAATTGGTTTGTCTCCGTACGCCAATTCCTTTTGTTTTTTCGCACCATCAATTGACATGACTTCTTGCCAAAGTTGAGATGTTTCATTGAATAATGGTGGAATGCTCCTCTCTGTTTCAAAATGGCTTTTAACATACGAAAAAACTGACTCTAAATGGGCTTCAGTTTCCGCGGATAGTGGGTAATCCATTTTCGGCAATACACTTACTGAGAAATTAGATAGGTTTTGATTCGGTGCAGGTGTATTAGCTATGATGTTGTATATGAGTTTTGCATCTTCTACTGTTTTTGTTATAGGGCCGATACCGAGCATCCTTTTTTCCAACTCATTATTTTCGACAGGAAAACTTCCAGATGAAGATACTTGGTCTCTTCCTGATTTAAAACCAACTACACCATTAAAATGACTTGGAAACCGAATTGACCCACCAATATCTGAACCCACTCCCGCAGCAGCACCCCCTACCGCAATTAAGACCGCTTCACCCCCGCTTGACCCACCAGCTGTGCAAGTTACATCCCAAGGGTTGTTTGTACGTCCATATAACTTATTATCTGTTTCCTGGCAAAAACAGAGTGCCGGCGTATTTGTTTTCCCAAGAATAATTGCCCCTTCATCTTTCAGTTTTCGAACAATATCTGCATCTGTTTCACTTATAATTCCTTTACGATTGAGTAATCCACCAGTCGTCTGCATACCAGCCACATCAAAAGACTCTTTCATACTCATCGGAACGCCGAATAGTTTGCCTGTAGCGTTGTTTTCGTTGAGTATCCGGTCCGCTTCCGATGCTTCTTTCAGTGCCGCCCCAAATCGATTTTCAACTAAGAAATTCAAAGCCGGATTTACTTTTTTTATATGTTCAATATAAATCTTCGTTGCCCTATACGAAGTAATCTCTTTGTTTGCAATCATCTTTGCTAAGCTGCTTGCATCTAAGCTGAGAATCTTTTGCTCTTCTGTTACCATCGTATTCCCCGTTAATGTAATCACAACAGTCACAAATCCCCTTTCTGAATATTCAATCCCCTCTCGCTATTATTATGCATAAATACTATTTATGCAAGAGAGCCCAAAAATAAAAGTCGTAAGTTCAACACAGTGAAGTGTTGAACTTACGACTTGATTCTCTATATAAAAAGTTTTATTACCAACCACGTTCCTGCATGCGTTCCCCAGCAGGCAATGTTGAAATTTCGATGCCTTTCATAGGTGTACCGATGTCTTTCGATAACTTAGCGAGAAGCGCATAGTCTTGATAATTCGCTGTCGCTAGAACGATTGCACGAGCAAACTTCTCTGGATTTTCTGATTTAAAGATACCCGATCCAACGAATACACCGTCCGCGCCGAGTTCCATCATAAGAGCAGCATCCGCTGGAGTTGCAACACCGCCTGCCGCATAATTCGTTACCGGTAAACGACCGTTCTTTTTTATGGCCAGAAGAATTTCATAAGGTGCACCTAAATTACGGGCTTCCGTCATTATTTCATCTTCATTCATGTGAATAATTCTGTTCACCTGTGCGTTAACCATGCGAAGGTGACGGACTGCTTCAACAATATTACCCGTACCTGGTTCCCCTTTTGTCCGAAGCATTTTCGCACCTTCACCAAGTCTTCGTGCGGCTTCCCCTAGATTACGTGCACCGCAGACAAACGGTATTTTATAATCGCTTTTCAATAAATGGTATTCTTCATCCGCAGGTGTAAGTACTTCACTTTCATCTATATAGTCGACACCCATCGACTCAAGAATTCGTGCTTCCGAAATATGCCCAATTCGTACTTTCGCCATTACGGGAATTGAAACAGCATTTTGTACTTCAGTAATAATACGCGGATCCGCCATACGTGCAACACCACCGGCTGCCCGTATATCAGACGGGACACGTTCCAATGCCATTACCGCAACCGCTCCTGATGCTTCCGCTATTTTCGCTTGTTCTGCATTGATGACGTCCATAATGACGCCGCCATAAACCATATTCATATTCTTCTTCCCCCTTTTCTATTTCTTTAGTATAATAAAGTTTGACCCTTTTGGAATAACCAGTCCTGATAAACATATAGGGGTCAGGCGGAGGAATTAAAATGGAAATCTTACTAATTGAACTTAAAAAAGACGGAGAAACCCCATTATACGAACAAATATATGAGCAAATTCGTATCGACATTTCCGGTGGTAAATTGCCAGTGGGGATGAAACTTCCTTCAAAACGCAAACTGGGCGAGTTTCTCGATGTTAGC
Source organism: Sporosarcina sp. FA9 (assembly GCF_051550205.1). Classification (GTDB taxonomy): domain Bacteria; phylum Bacillota; class Bacilli; order Bacillales_A; family Planococcaceae; genus Sporosarcina. Next base: position 17,572 of record NZ_CP188819.1, on the reverse strand, counting down.
CAGACAACAATAGAACTCGCTTATGGTCAACTAATTGCTGAAGGTTTCATCTCATCTATCCCACGAAAAGGTTTTTATGTGCAAGCAATTGAAGAGCTTGCTTACGTCCAACACGTTCAAATAACAGATAAGGTAGAGATTCAAAAACAAAACACCTACACTTTAGACTTTTCTACAGGTCATATCGACACTAATTCTTTCCCGTTCACACAGTGGAGAAAATATGCGAAAGAGGTCATTGATGAGTCATCAAAAGAACTGTTGCTCCTTGGTGATTCGCATGGTGACATCGAGCTTCGGCAAGAAATTTCACGCTATTTATATTATTCGCGGGGTGTTGACTGTTCGCCAGAGCAGATTATTGTTGGATCCGGAACAGAGCAACTAATGCCTTTAGTAATTCGTATTTTAGGGGCGAAGGCAACGTATGCAATCGAAAATCCCGGTTACCCATTAACGCATCATGTGTTTTACCATAACAATCGCGAAGCAATTCCAATTCCGGTAGATGTTGAAGGAATAGACGTTCAGTCCCTACAACGGTCTGAAGCCACTGTCGCTTATGTAACACCATCCCACCAGTTTCCGACCGGCACTGTGCTCTCAGCGGCCCGTAGAACAGCATTGTTAAACTGGGCATCCTCAGATGATGAGCATTTCATTATTGAAGATGATTATGACAGTGAATTTCGATATACTGGACGCCCCATTCCAGCACTACAAGGAATGGATAAGGGTGACAGCGTAATTTATTTGAGTACATTTTCAAAATCACTAATGCCCTCACTACGTATCGCTTATATGGTGTTGCCTAACGTCTTACTGAATCGTTATAAGAATGCTTTTATTCATTATTCTTCAACCGTTCCAAGACTTGATCAACACATTTTGGCACGCTTTATGGCCGATGGACATTTTTCTCGTCACTTGAATCGCATGCGAAAAATATACAAACGAAAACTACAAACCTTAACAGAAGCCCTCAAGCCTTTTTCTCCATCCGTTTCATTTTCGGGTGATGAAGCAGGCATGCATATTATTATTACAGTGCATACAAACCAAAGTGAAGAGGCACTTATTGAAATTGCACAAAAAGCGGGCATTCGACTAAACAGTTTAAATAGCTACAGCACAGGACTGGTAAGTAAGGAACCGAGCTTTTTAATAGGTTTCGGCGGACTTTCAGTTGATTCCATCGAAAAAGCCATCGATCGTCTGATGGAAGTTTGGAATATAAAAAAGTGCAGTTAGACTAAATAAAGTCCACTGCACTTAACTTATTAAAATAGACCTTTAACAAAGTCTGTCGCACTTGTCCAAATACCCGCAAAGAAATCACCAATTGCGCGCATTGTTAAAGAAAACCAACCTGCTTTTTCAACAGCAACAGTCGTTACAACATCCACTGATAAATTATCTGATTCAATAAAGCCGTAATCCGTTCCTTCTTTTTTCACAAGATCCACATGACCAACAATTGTATCTTTCTCAAAAGGTGCTTGAAGAGCATCTTTCTTCAATTTTGACTCATCAATTGTTAGTTGAGCTTCATAAAGGTCTTTTTCACTTGTTTTCACCATCATGCGAATTGGATCTTTCACAGCAATTCCTACAGAACTTTCTTTCCCTTTAATTACCGCTAGTTCTTTTTGGTCTTTAAACTCATACCCTGCTGGGATAAACTCCTCAACAGAGAATTGGTTGAAACCATAATCGAATAGAGAACGAGTTGCATCGAAACGTGCTTTATATGATCCGACACCCTGTGCATCTACAGCTTTCATCACTACTGCAATGACTCTTTTATCGCCACGTTTTGCGGTCCCAGTGAAGCAATGACCGGCAAAGTCTGTTGTGCCTGTTTTTAAACCATCAATGCCTTCATATTCATAAACAAAACCAGGCAACATAAAGTTCCAATTATCCATCTTGATTGCATCTGATGTTCCTTCGCGGAAAATCTTTGTATTTATACTGGTTGTGTCAAGTACTTCTGGAAAGTCTTTTAGTAGACGGTATGCAAGCTTTGCAACAGATTTTGCCGGCATGACGTTCTCATCGTCAACGCCTGTCCCAGCTGGATGCATTCCTTGCAGATAGCTATTATTTAAACCCGTCGAGTTTACAAACTTATAATCTTTCAATCCAAGTTCTTTAGCTTTCGCATCCATGAGCTTTAAAAACTCAGTTTCTGTACCCGCAATTGTTTCAGCAATTGCAATTGTTGATGCATTCGCAGAATAGATTGCAACAGATTCGTATAGTTCAAGAATTGTGTATGTACCATCTCTTCTTAAAGGTACGTTACTCAAACGACGATCTTGCGAAACGGCATATGTGTAGTCATTTACTTTGTATTCCTGATCCCACCTAATTGTACCTTCTTTTATTGCTTCAAAAAGGATATACTCTGTGATCATCTTTGTCATACTTGCTATACCGAGTGGTGTATCGGCATTTTCTTCATATAATATTTTCCCACTATCCGCATCAATTAGAATAGCGCCATCAACATGGATGCCTAATCTTTCCTCAGCATATGTCGAATCGGTACCAATCGTCACCAAGAGCAAGAGTGGTATTACAAATATTGCTACATATTTTCTAAACTTATGATTCACCATACTACCTCCGATATTACTATTTCATTCAAATCATTTTACCATATTTAATCTACTCCATGTTACTCAAAGAAAAAAAGTACCTTTCCGCTCATATCTAGACGCAGAAAAGGTACTGAAGTTCCTTTGTTTTAAAAGAATGCTTTTTATTCTTCAAAGAAGAATGCACTTTATTCTTTGTGAGTATCTATATTATCAGCTTTTTAAAGCGCTCAATTATGATATTGAGTAGTTTGGAGCTTCTTTTGTAATTTGTACTTGATGTGGATGACTTTCGCGCAGTCCCGCACCTGTCATACGTACAAATTGTGCTTTTTCACGTAATTCCTCAAGATCTGCTGTGCCACAATACCCCATTCCTGCTCGAACACCACCAATTAGTTGGTGGATTGTATCAGAAAGGGAACCTTTATATGGAAGTCGTCCTTCAATTCCTTCAGGTACAAGTTTTTTCTCATCATCCTGGAAATAACGATCTTTAGAACCACGCTCCATCGCAGCGATAGAACCCATTCCACGATAGACTTTGAATCGACGTCCTTGGAAAATTTCAGTTTCTCCCGGGCTTTCTGTCGTCCCCGCAAGAAGACTCCCCAGCATAACAACATGTCCACCCGAGGCTAATGCTTTAACAATGTCTCCGGAGTATTTAATACCACCATCTGCAATGATTGTTTTGCCATGCTTTCTAGCCTCAGTTGCACATTCATATATTGCAGTTATTTGCGGTACACCTACACCTGCAACAACGCGCGTAGTACAAATTGAGCCTGGACCAATACCTACTTTAACAACATCTGCACCTGCCTCATAAAGGGCACGTGCACCTTCTGCTGTAGCGATATTACCAGCAATGATGTCAAGGTTCGGATAGGCCATTCTAATTTGAGCAACTGTATCAAGAACACCCTTTGAATGACCATGGGCTGTATCGATAACAATCACATCGACTTCTGCTTCCGTAAGCTTCTTAACACGTACCATCGTATCTGAAGTTACACCAATTGCGGCTCCGACTAGTAGACGACCCTGACTATCTTTTGCTGCATTCGGAAATTCAATTACTTTTTCAATATCTTTTATTGTGATTAAACCTTTCAAAATACCGTTTTCATCTACAATAGGCAACTTTTCTATTTTATACTGTTGCAAAATTTTCTCTGCATCAGCAAGCATTGTTCCTACTGGTGCTGTAACAAGATTTTCCTTCGTCATTACATCATCAATTAAAAGTGAGTAATCTTGTATAAAACGCATATCACGATTCGTTATAATTCCTACAAGCTTTAGTTCTTCTGAGTTATTTACAATTGGTACACCAGAAATTCGGTACCGTCCCATTAAATGTTCAGCATCAAAAACCTGATGTTCAGGTGTTAGATAAAATGGATTTGTAATTACTCCATTTTCAGAACGTTTGACTGTAACAACTTGTTCGGCTTGATCTTCGATACTCATGTTTTTATGAATAATTCCAAGTCCACCCTGACGTGCCATTGCGATCGCCATTTTAGATTCCGTTACCGTATCCATACCCGCACTAATAATCGGGATGCTAAGCTTGATATTTTCTGTCAAACTAACCTTTAAAGACACGTCCTTTGGTAATACATCTGAAGGTCCGGGTATTAGTAATACATCATCGAACGTTAACCCTTCACGTGCAAATTTTGTTTCCCACATAATATATATGCCTCCTAGGCTCATTTGAATATTATTAAAATGGTATCAGCGTCGTTTACAGCTGTCAAGGGAGCTCCAATTAATAAATATATTCTTACTATTCATTACAGAACTTTTTCAATCGAAGTCTTCATTTTAAGCGGTGAAGTTTGTGGCGCAATCCTTTCCACTACGTTACCATTTCGGTCAATAAGAAACTTTGTAAAGTTCCATTTGATTCCTTCTGTAAGCATTCCCTTCTTTCGGGAAGTAAGAAACTTAAACATAGGGTTGGCTTGATCTCCTTTTACATCCGTCTTACCGAACATTGGAAAATTTACACCGAAATTAATTTCACAAAACTCCATAGTCTGATCAATATCCTCAAACTCCTGATTATTAAAATTATCGGATGGGAATCCAAGTACAACTAAACCCTGCTCTTTGTAATCATCGTAAAGTTCTTGTAACTCTTTAAACTGATTTGCAAAACCGCACTTACTTGCTGTATTTACTATCAAAAGAACTTTTCCTGCGTATTCACCCATTGATTGAACCTCATTATTCTTTGTTTTCATTGAAAAATCATAAATTGATTCCACAGTATACCCTTCTTCCTTCCTAATTTATCTTTAACAGTAGGCTGAAATGAGTAAAATTACAAGAAGACAGGATTATTTAAATTACAAATCTGAAGTTATATAGTCGATCCGATAACTAGGATATGAACAATTAAGTCAGCACTATGAAATTACTAGCAATTAAAAGGACACGTTCTTACCTCAAGTAAAATACGCGCTTCGTCTTATATTTAAGCTGAATTATAAAAAAGCTACTACCAATTTGTGTAACAACCGCTTTAGTGCCTGGTAAAAACTCTTGGACGGAATTATCTTACGATAAAGTAATTTATATGTATGTAAAAAAAAAGCTACTACCATTAAAGGTAATAACTTCTTTAGTGCCTGGCAACGTCCTACTCTTGCAGGGGGAAACCCCCAACTACCATCGGCGCTGAAGAGCTTAACTACCGTGTTCGAGATGGGAACGGGTGTGACCTCTTCGCTATTGCCACCAGACCTGAATGTTCTTTTTCAAGGACATTACTCATTATATCAAGTGATTCTAAAATTACAAGCATTATTTTTATGAACGTTGCTTGTTCGTTCAAAACTGGATAAAACAGACATTTTTTTTGGAAGAATCGTTAAATTCTTCCGACGAATCGAGGTCAATCATACCTCTTCATTTAATAGGTTAAGTCCTCGATCAATTAGTATCCGTCAGCTACACACGTCGCCGCGCTTACACCCCGGACCTATCAACCTCATCTTCTTTGAGGGATCTTACTTACTTGCGTAATGGGAAATCTCATCTCGAAGGGGGCTTCATGCTTAGATGCTTTCAGCATTTATCCCGTCCATACGTAGCTACCCAGCGATGCCTTTGGCAAGACAACTGGTACACCAGCGGTATGTCCATCCCGGTCCTCTCGTACTAAGGACAGCTCTTCTCAAATTTCCTGCGCCCGCGACGGATAGGGACCGAACTGTCTCACGACGTTCTGAACCCAGCTCGCGTACCGCTTTAATGGGCGAACAGCCCAACCCTTGGGACCGACTACAGCCCCAGGATGCGATGAGCCGACATCGAGGTGCCAAACCTCCCCGTCGATGTGGACTCTTGGGGGAGATAAGCCTGTTATCCCCGGGGTAGCTTTTATCCGTTGAGCGATGGCCCTTCCATGCGGAACCACCGGATCACTAAGCCCGTCTTTCGACCCTGCTCGACTTGTAGGTCTCGCAGTCAAGCTCCCTTATGCCTTTGCACTCTACGAATGATGTCCAACCATTCTGAGGGAACCTTTGGGCGCCTCCGTTACTCTTTAGGAGGCGACCGCCCCAGTCAAACTGCCCACCTGACACTGTCTCCTGCCCCGATAAGGGGCATGGGTTAGAAGTCCAATACAACCAGGGTAGTATCCCACCAACGCCTCCTCCGAAGCTAGCGCTCCGGAATCTAAGGCTCCTACCTATCCTGTACAGGTTGCATCGGAATTCAATATCAAGCTACAGTAAAGCTCCACGGGGTCTTTCCGTCCTGTCGCGGGTAACCTGCATCTTCACAGGTACTATAATTTCACCGAGTCTCTCGTTGAGACAGTGCCCAGATCGTTACGCCTTTCGTGCGGGTCGGAACTTACCCGACAAGGAATTTCGCTACCTTAGGACCGTTATAGTTACGGCCGCCGTTTACTGGGGCTTCAATTCGAAGCTTCGCTTGCGCTAACCTCTCCTCTTAACCTTCCAGCACCGGGCAGGCGTCAGCCCCTATACTTCACCTTGCGGTTTTGCAGAGACCTGTGTTTTTGCTAAACAGTCGCCTGGGCCTATTCACTGCGGCTCTCTCGGGCTTTAACACCCTACCAGAGCACCCCTTCTCCCGAAGTTACGGGGTCATTTTGCCGAGTTCCTTAACGAGAGTTCTCTCGATCACCTTAGGATTCTCTCCTCGCCTACCTGTGTCGGTTTGCGGTACAGGCACCTCCCGCCTCGCTAGAGGCTTTTCTTGGCAGCGTGAAATCAGGGACTCCAGGGAATACTCCCCTTGCCATCACAGCTCAATGTTATAGAAATGGGATTTGCCTCATTTCACACCTCACTGCTTAGACGCACATAACCAACAGTGCGCTCACCCTATCCTACTGCGTCACCCCATTGCTCAAACGGCGGGGAGGTGGTACAGGAATATCAACCTGTTGTCCATCGTCTACGCCTTTCGGCCTCAACTTAGGTCCTGACTAACCCTGAGCGGACGAGCCTTCCTCAGGAAACCTTGGGCATTCGGTGGAAGGGATTCTCACCCTTCTTTCGCTACTCATACCGGCATTCTCACTTCCAAGCGCTCCACTAGTCCTTACGATCTAGCTTCGACGCCCTTGGAACGCTCTCCTACCACTGACACATACGTGTCAATCCACAGTTTCGGTGATCTGTTTAGCCCCGGTACATTTTCGGCGCAGCGCCACTCGACCAGTGAGCTATTACGCACTCTTTAAATGATGGCTGCTTCTGAGCCAACATCCTGGTTGTCTGGGCAACGCCACATCCTTTTCCACTTAACAGATACTTGGGGACCTTAACTGGTGGTCTGGGCTGTTTCCCTCTCGACTACGGATCTTATCACCCGCAGTCTGACTCCCAAACATAAATCTTCGGCATTCGGAGTTTGTCTGAATTCGGTAACCCGGGATGGGCCCCTAGTCCAAACAGTGCTCTACCTCCGAGATTCTATCGTTTGAGGCTAGCCCTAAAGCTATTTCGGAGAGAACCAGCTATCTCCAGGTTCGATTGGAATTTCACCGCTACCCACACCTCATCCCCGCATTTTTCAACATACGTGGGTTCGGGCCTCCAGTAAGTGTTACCTTACCTTCACCCTGGACATGGGTAGATCACCTGGTTTCGGGTCTACGACCCCATACTTATTCGCCCTATTCAGACTCGCTTTCGCTGCGGCTCCGCATTCTCTGCTTAACCTTGCATGGAATCAGTAACTCGCCGGTTCATTCTACAAAAGGCACGCCATCACCCAGCGTATTTCCCCGAAGGAAAATACGCACCGGGCTCTGACTACTTGTAGGCACATGGTTTCAGGATCTATTTCACTCCCCTTCCGGGGTGCTTTTCACCTTTCCCTCACGGTACTGGTTCACTATCGGTCACTAGGGAGTATTTAGCCTTGGGAGATGGTCCTCCCGGATTCCGACGGAATTTCACGTGTTCCGCCGTACTCAGGATACACTCTGGAGAGAATGAACTTTCGACTACGGGGCTTTTACCCTTTATTGCGGACCTTTCCAGATCGCTTCGTCTAATTCATTCCTTTGTAACTCCGTATAGAGTGTCCTACAACCCCAGGAAGCAAGCTTCCTGGTTTGGGCTCTTCCCGTTTCGCTCGCCGCTACTCAGGGAATCGAATTTCTTTCTCTTCCTCCGGATACTTAGATGTTTCAGTTCTCCGGGTGTGCCTCGTTTACGCTATGTATTCACGTAAACGTACTACCCTATTAAAGGTAGTGGGTTTCCCCATTCGGAAATCTCCGGATCAAAGCTTACTTACAGCTCCCCGGAGCATATCGGTGTTAGTGCCGTCCTTCTTAGGCTCCTAGTGCCAAGGCATCCACCATGCGCCCTTTCTAACTTAACCAATGGGTTTCAATACACAACGCAAAAGCGTTGTTTCTCGAAAATCCCGATTAACGAATCGTTCATTGCAGCGATGCAAATCCGGATTCTTAAAAAGGTACTGTACATTATTTGCATAATATACATGATTGATTCTTGATTGTTTTTATTAATGTCGTTTTATCCAGTTTTCAAAGAACAAAAATACCCCACAAAGAGTATATTGGTGGAGCCTAGCGGGATCGAACCGCTGACCTCCTGCGTGCAAGGCAGGCGCTCTCCCAGCTGAGCTAAGGCCCCAAAAACTTAATGGTGGGCCTAAGTGGACTCGAACCACCGACCTCACGCTTATCAGGCGTGCGCTCTAACCAGCTGAGCTATAGGCCCCTTCCGGGAATATATATGAAGTTTGAATAATAGTTTCAAGCTCTAAACATTAGCTCTCTCTCATTCGACTTTTTAGAAGAAATACTACTTCTACTAATAAACGTCAAAATAAAGTTAGCTAAGCAATGTTTTATGCTATTCTCTAAACCTTCAAAACTGAACGCAAAACGTCGTTAGCGAAGAATATTTATATTCCTCATTTTATAGATCAGAGATCTATATTCCGAATGTCTAGACTTCACATACCAGAGTATGATCTGCTCGTAGACAAATTCCTTAGAAAGGAGGTGATCCAGCCGCACCTTCCGATACGGCTACCTTGTTACGACTTCACCCCAATCATCTGTCCCACCTTCGGCGGCTGGCTCCCACAAGGGGTTACCTCACCGACTTCGGGTGTTACAAACTCTCGTGGTGTGACGGGCGGTGTGTACAAGACCCGGGAACGTATTCACCGTGGCATGCTGATCCACGATTACTAGCGATTCCGGCTTCATGCAGGCGAGTTGCAGCCTGCAATCCGAACTGGGAACGGTTTTATCGGATTGGCTCCCCCTCGCGGGTTGGCAACCGTCTGTACCGTCCATTGTAGCACGTGTGTAGCCCAGGTCATAAGGGGCATGATGATTTGACGTCATCCCCACCTTCCTCCGATTTATCACCGGCAGTCACCTTAGAGTGCCCAACTGAATGGTGGCAACTAAGATCAAGGGTTGCGCTCGTTACGGGACTTAACCCAACATCTCACGACACGAGCTGACGACAACCATGCACCACCTGTCACCGCTGTCCCCGAAGGGAAAAGTGTATCTCTACACCGGTCAGCGGGATGTCAAGACCTGGTAAGGTTCTTCGCGTTGCTTCGAATTAAACCACATGCTCCACCGCTTGTGCGGGTCCCCGTCAATTCCTTTGAGTTTCAGCCTTGCGGCCGTACTCCCCAGGCGGAGTGCTTAATGCGTTAGCTGCAGCACTAAGGGGCGGAAACCCCCTAACACTTAGCACTCATCGTTTACGGCGTGGACTACCAGGGTATCTAATCCTGTTTGCTCCCCACGCTTTCGCGCCTCAGCGTCAGTTACAGACCAGAAAGCCGCCTTCGCCACTGGTGTTCCTCCACATCTCTACGCATTTCACCGCTACACGTGGAATTCCGCTTTCCTCTTCTGTACTCAAGTCCTTCAGTTTCCAATGACCTTCCACGGTTGAGCCGTGGGCTTTCACATCAGACTTAAAAGACCGCCTGCGCGCGCTTTACGCCCAATAATTCCGGACAACGCTTGCCACCTACGTATTACCGCGGCTGCTGGCACGTAGTTAGCCGTGGCTTTCTAATGAGGTACCGTCAAGGTACGGGCAGTTACTCCCGTACTTGTTCTTCCCTCACAACAGAGCTTTACGATCCGAAAACCTTCTTCACTCACGCGGCATTGCTCCATCAGACTTTCGTCCATTGTGGAAGATTCCCTACTGCTGCCTCCCGTAGGAGTCTGGGCCGTGTCTCAGTCCCAGTGTGGCCGATCACCCTCTCAGGTCGGCTACGCATCGTCGCCTTGGTAAGCCGTTACCTTACCAACTAGCTAATGCGCCGCGGGCCCATCCTGCAGTGACAGCCGAAACCGTCTTTCAGAGTACTCTCATGCGAGAGTGCTGATTATTCGGTATTAGCCCCGGTTTCCCGGAGTTATCCCCATCTGCAGGGCAGGTTGCCCACGTGTTACTCACCCATCCGCCGCTAATCTAAAGGAGCAAGCTCCAATAGATTCGCTCGACTTGCATGTATTAGGCATGCCGCCAGCGTTCGTCCTGAGCCAGGATCAAACTCTCCATAATACTGGCTAGTCGATACGCAGCACATCACGTTGTCGATTTCGCTTGATCAGTCGGTCACGTACCCAAAAGTACGTTCCCTCCTTCTCGCGCTCATCTTCTAGTGCTACACTACGTCTCGACCGCCAGTGAATACAGAAACTTGAATAGCTCTAGTTTCTATGCTGGCATTAATGAAGAGTGTACTTAGTTCTTCGTAAACGAGGAATAAAGCATTCTTCAATGATGTCATGTCGAAGGATTGAAATTCAATCCTTCTGTTGTTTCTGTTCTGCTGACGGAAATCAGCTTACTTGGAAACGTTTATACTCTATATACCGAAGTGTATCGAGTTTAAAAATTCTATCGACGTTTTGCTGTTCAGTTTTCAAGGTTCAAAAGTGGAGCCTAGCGGGATCGAACCGCTGACCTCCTGCGTGCAAGGCAGGCGCTCTCCCAGCTGAGCTAAGGCCCCTTAATAAAATGGTCGGGAAGACAGGATTCGAACCTGCGACCCCTTGGTCCCAAACCAAGTGCTCTACCAAGCTGAGCTACTTCCCGAGTACAATATAATTTTCAAAATAATGGCGCGCCCGGCAGAAGTCGAATCCACAACCTTCTGATCCGTAGTCAGACGCTCTATCCAATTGAGCTACGGGCGCAAACGTAATAACTGGTGCCGAGAACCGGAATCGAACCGGTACGGTGGTTACCCACCGCAGGATTTTAAGTCCTGTGCGTCTGCCAGTTCCGCCACCCCGGCAATAAAGTGGAGCGGAAGACGGGATTCGAACCCGCGACCCCGACCTTGGCAAGGTCGTATTCTACCACTGAACTACTTCCGCGCTTATAAGTGCGGGTAAAGGGAGTCGAACCCCCACGCCCTAAGGCACTAGATCCTAAGTCTAGCGCGTCTGCCAGTTCCGCCATACCCGCAATATATTAAATGAATATTATTTATTTACATAAAAAAATGGTGAGCCATGCAGGATTCGAACCTGCGACCCTCTGATTAAAAGTCAGATGCTCTACCAACTGAGCTAATGGCTCGATACTGGTGCCGGAGAAAGGACTTGAACCCTCAACCTACTGATTACAAGTCAGTTGCTCTACCAGTTGAGCTACTCCGGCTCTTTATCGTTTTAAACGTGATGGTGGAGGATGACGGGCTCGAACCGCCGACCCCCTGCTTGTAAGGCAGGTGCTCTCCCAGCTGAGCTAATCCTCCTGGGTTAAAGGTTGTAATAAATTCTAGACTTCAAGCTATGTAATGAATTGTTCAAGCCTGGCAACGTCCTACTCTTGCAGGGGGAAACCCCCAACTACCATCGGCGCTGAAGAGCTTAACTACCGTGTTCGAGATGGGAACGGGTGTGACCTCTTCGCTATTGCCACCAGACCTGAATGTTCTTTTTCAAGGACATTACTCATTATATCAAGTGATTCTAAAATTACAAGCATTATTTTTATGAACGTTGCTTGTTCGTTCAAAACTGGATAAAACAGACATTTTTTTTGGAAGAATCGTTAAATTCTTCCGACGAATCGAGGTCAATCATACCTCTTCATTTAATAGGTTAAGTCCTCGATCAATTAGTATCCGTCAGCTACACACGTCGCCGCGCTTACACCCCGGACCTATCAACCTCATCTTCTTTGAGGGATCTTACTTACTTGCGTAATGGGAAATCTCATCTCGAAGGGGGCTTCATGCTTAGATGCTTTCAGCATTTATCCCGTCCATACGTAGCTACCCAGCGATGCCTTTGGCAAGACAACTGGTACACCAGCGGTATGTCCATCCCGGTCCTCTCGTACTAAGGACAGCTCTTCTCAAATTTCCTGCGCCCGCGACGGATAGGGACCGAACTGTCTCACGACGTTCTGAACCCAGCTCGCGTACCGCTTTAATGGGCGAACAGCCCAACCCTTGGGACCGACTACAGCCCCAGGATGCGATGAGCCGACATCGAGGTGCCAAACCTCCCCGTCGATGTGGACTCTTGGGGGAGATAAGCCTGTTATCCCCGGGGTAGCTTTTATCCGTTGAGCGATGGCCCTTCCATGCGGAACCACCGGATCACTAAGCCCGTCTTTCGACCCTGCTCGACTTGTAGGTCTCGCAGTCAAGCTCCCTTATGCCTTTGCACTCTACGAATGATGTCCAACCATTCTGAGGGAACCTTTGGGCGCCTCCGTTACTCTTTAGGAGGCGACCGCCCCAGTCAAACTGCCCACCTGACACTGTCTCCTGCCCCGATAAGGGGCATGGGTTAGAAGTCCAATACAACCAGGGTAGTATCCCACCAACGCCTCCTCCGAAGCTAGCGCTCCGGAATCTAAGGCTCCTACCTATCCTGTACAGGTTGCATCGGAATTCAATATCAAGCTACAGTAAAGCTCCACGGGGTCTTTCCGTCCTGTCGCGGGTAACCTGCATCTTCACAGGTACTATAATTTCACCGAGTCTCTCGTTGAGACAGTGCCCAGATCGTTACGCCTTTCGTGCGGGTCGGAACTTACCCGACAAGGAATTTCGCTACCTTAGGACCGTTATAGTTACGGCCGCCGTTTACTGGGGCTTCAATTCGAAGCTTCGCTTGCGCTAACCTCTCCTCTTAACCTTCCAGCACCGGGCAGGCGTCAGCCCCTATACTTCACCTTGCGGTTTTGCAGAGACCTGTGTTTTTGCTAAACAGTCGCCTGGGCCTATTCACTGCGGCTCTCTCGGGCTTTAACACCCTACCAGAGCACCCCTTCTCCCGAAGTTACGGGGTCATTTTGCCGAGTTCCTTAACGAGAGTTCTCTCGATCACCTTAGGATTCTCTCCTCGCCTACCTGTGTCGGTTTGCGGTACAGGCACCTCCCGCCTCGCTAGAGGCTTTTCTTGGCAGCGTGAAATCAGGGACTCCAGGGAATACTCCCCTTGCCATCACAGCTCAATGTTATAGAAATGGGATTTGCCTCATTTCACACCTCACTGCTTAGACGCACATAACCAACAGTGCGCTCACCCTATCCTACTGCGTCACCCCATTGCTCAAACGGCGGGGAGGTGGTACAGGAATATCAACCTGTTGTCCATCGTCTACGCCTTTCGGCCTCAACTTAGGTCCTGACTAACCCTGAGCGGACGAGCCTTCCTCAGGAAACCTTGGGCATTCGGTGGAAGGGATTCTCACCCTTCTTTCGCTACTCATACCGGCATTCTCACTTCCAAGCGCTCCACTAGTCCTTACGATCTAGCTTCGACGCCCTTGGAACGCTCTCCTACCACTGACACATACGTGTCAATCCACAGTTTCGGTGATCTGTTTAGCCCCGGTACATTTTCGGCGCAGCGCCACTCGACCAGTGAGCTATTACGCACTCTTTAAATGATGGCTGCTTCTGAGCCAACATCCTGGTTGTCTGGGCAACGCCACATCCTTTTCCACTTAACAGATACTTGGGGACCTTAACTGGTGGTCTGGGCTGTTTCCCTCTCGACTACGGATCTTATCACCCGCAGTCTGACTCCCAAACATAAATCTTCGGCATTCGGAGTTTGTCTGAATTCGGTAACCCGGGATGGGCCCCTAGTCCAAACAGTGCTCTACCTCCGAGATTCTATCGTTTGAGGCTAGCCCTAAAGCTATTTCGGAGAGAACCAGCTATCTCCAGGTTCGATTGGAATTTCACCGCTACCCACACCTCATCCCCGCATTTTTCAACATACGTGGGTTCGGGCCTCCAGTAAGTGTTACCTTACCTTCACCCTGGACATGGGTAGATCACCTGGTTTCGGGTCTACGACCCCATACTTATTCGCCCTATTCAGACTCGCTTTCGCTGCGGCTCCGCATTCTCTGCTTAACCTTGCATGGAATCAGTAACTCGCCGGTTCATTCTACAAAAGGCACGCCATCACCCAGCGTATTTCCCCGAAGGAAAATACGCACCGGGCTCTGACTACTTGTAGGCACATGGTTTCAGGATCTATTTCACTCCCCTTCCGGGGTGCTTTTCACCTTTCCCTCACGGTACTGGTTCACTATCGGTCACTAGGGAGTATTTAGCCTTGGGAGATGGTCCTCCCGGATTCCGACGGAATTTCACGTGTTCCGCCGTACTCAGGATACACTCTGGAGAGAATGAACTTTCGACTACGGGGCTTTTACCCTTTATTGCGGACCTTTCCAGATCGCTTCGTCTAATTCATTCCTTTGTAACTCCGTATAGAGTGTCCTACAACCCCAGGAAGCAAGCTTCCTGGTTTGGGCTCTTCCCGTTTCGCTCGCCGCTACTCAGGGAATCGAATTTCTTTCTCTTCCTCCGGATACTTAGATGTTTCAGTTCTCCGGGTGTGCCTCGTTTACGCTATGTATTCACGTAAACGTACTACCCTATTAAAGGTAGTGGGTTTCCCCATTCGGAAATCTCCGGATCAAAGCTTACTTACAGCTCCCCGGAGCATATCGGTGTTAGTGCCGTCCTTCTTAGGCTCCTAGTGCCAAGGCATCCACCATGCGCCCTTTCTAACTTAACCAATGGGTTTCAATACACAACGCAAAAGCGTTGTTTCTCGAAAATCCCGATTAACGAATCGTTCATTGCAGCGATGCAAATCCGGATTCTTAAAAAGGTACTGTACATTATTTGCATAATATACATGATTGATTCTTGATTGTTTTTATTAATGTCGTTTTATCCAGTTTTCAATGAACAAGTTTTGAAGTTTTTTATTAATACCATATGTTATAAACGGTTGTTCAAGCTAAAAGCCGCTTGAAAACCTATTGATGGTCAAAAAAATAGACCTATGGATACAATTTCAGCAGAAACCGCTAAAATTGTTTAATAAACCTTCAAAACTGAACGCAAAACGTCGTTAGCGAAGAATATTTATATTCTTCATTTTATAGATCAGAGATCTATATTCCGAATGTCTAGACTTCACATACCAGAGTATGATCTGCTCGTAGACAAATTCCTTAGAAAGGAGGTGATCCAGCCGCACCTTCCGATACGGCTACCTTGTTACGACTTCACCCCAATCATCTGTCCCACCTTCGGCGGCTGGCTCCCACAAGGGGTTACCTCACCGACTTCGGGTGTTACAAACTCTCGTGGTGTGACGGGCGGTGTGTACAAGACCCGGGAACGTATTCACCGTGGCATGCTGATCCACGATTACTAGCGATTCCGGCTTCATGCAGGCGAGTTGCAGCCTGCAATCCGAACTGGGAACGGTTTTATCGGATTGGCTCCCCCTCGCGGGTTGGCAACCGTCTGTACCGTCCATTGTAGCACGTGTGTAGCCCAGGTCATAAGGGGCATGATGATTTGACGTCATCCCCACCTTCCTCCGATTTATCACCGGCAGTCACCTTAGAGTGCCCAACTGAATGGTGGCAACTAAGATCAAGGGTTGCGCTCGTTACGGGACTTAACCCAACATCTCACGACACGAGCTGACGACAACCATGCACCACCTGTCACCGCTGTCCCCGAAGGGAAAAGTGTATCTCTACACCGGTCAGCGGGATGTCAAGACCTGGTAAGGTTCTTCGCGTTGCTTCGAATTAAACCACATGCTCCACCGCTTGTGCGGGTCCCCGTCAATTCCTTTGAGTTTCAGCCTTGCGGCCGTACTCCCCAGGCGGAGTGCTTAATGCGTTAGCTGCAGCACTAAGGGGCGGAAACCCCCTAACACTTAGCACTCATCGTTTACGGCGTGGACTACCAGGGTATCTAATCCTGTTTGCTCCCCACGCTTTCGCGCCTCAGCGTCAGTTACAGACCAGAAAGCCGCCTTCGCCACTGGTGTTCCTCCACATCTCTACGCATTTCACCGCTACACGTGGAATTCCGCTTTCCTCTTCTGTACTCAAGTCCTTCAGTTTCCAATGACCTTCCACGGTTGAGCCGTGGGCTTTCACATCAGACTTAAAAGACCGCCTGCGCGCGCTTTACGCCCAATAATTCCGGACAACGCTTGCCACCTACGTATTACCGCGGCTGCTGGCACGTAGTTAGCCGTGGCTTTCTAATGAGGTACCGTCAAGGTACGGGCAGTTACTCCCGTACTTGTTCTTCCCTCACAACAGAGCTTTACGATCCGAAAACCTTCTTCACTCACGCGGCATTGCTCCATCAGACTTTCGTCCATTGTGGAAGATTCCCTACTGCTGCCTCCCGTAGGAGTCTGGGCCGTGTCTCAGTCCCAGTGTGGCCGATCACCCTCTCAGGTCGGCTACGCATCGTCGCCTTGGTAAGCCGTTACCTTACCAACTAGCTAATGCGCCGCGGGCCCATCCTGCAGTGACAGCCGAAACCGTCTTTCAGAGTACTCTCATGCGAGAGTGCTGATTATTCGGTATTAGCCCCGGTTTCCCGGAGTTATCCCCATCTGCAGGGCAGGTTGCCCACGTGTTACTCACCCATCCGCCGCTAATCTAAAGGAGCAAGCTCCAATAGATTCGCTCGACTTGCATGTATTAGGCATGCCGCCAGCGTTCGTCCTGAGCCAGGATCAAACTCTCCATAATACTGGCTAGTCGATACGCAGCACATCACGTTGTCGATTTCGCTTGATCAGTCGATCACGTACCCAAAAGTACGTTCCCTCCTTCTCGCGCTCATCTCCTAGTGCTGCACTACGTCTCGACCGCCAGTGAATACAGAAACTTGAATAGCTCTAGTTTCTATGCTGGCATTAATGAAGAGTGTACTTAGTTCTTCGTAAACGAGGAATAAAGTATTCTTCAATGATGTCATGTCGAAGGATTGAAATTCAATCCTTCTGGTTGTTTCTGTTCTTCTGACGGAAATCAGCTTACTTAGAAACGTTTATACTCTGTACACCGAAGTGCATGGAGTTTAAAAATTCTATCGACGTTTTGCTGTTCAGTTTTCAAGGTTCA